>CBDFHI010000001.1:0-28846 GCA_965247645.1 Dehalococcoidia bacterium | reverse complement strand
TTGTCGATGCCCTGGCGCCGTACCTCATGTCCTGGGCGGACGGCGGCATGCTGCTGGCCATCGGCGTCGGGTTGCCGCTGTACACTGCGCTCTTGGGCGTAGCCGGCGCGGTGATAGGCGGACGCATGGCCGCCAAGTCCTGACGCTATGGTGGGCCTATCATCGTCCGCGAGCTGACGGGCCCTAGTGCGATTCCACCCAGATGCCTGCCGACCGTTGCATCTCCGCCTCCTCCAGCAATCGCCCCAGCAGCACACGGGCCTCTCTCTGTCGCAGGTCAAGGCTCGATATGCCCACGGCCCGCCACAGCGTACCGGAGGATACTCGGACGGTGACGCTCTCCCCCACCTGCGGCAGGTCCACGCCCAGGGCCTGCGCCACAAAGGCGGCGGTCCAGGTGCCCACCCTCCCGGCGTGGCATCTGGCTATGGCCCTGCGCCTGTGCAGCAGGGTGACGCCGGTCTTCCACCTCTTGAGCGTCACCTCTACGCGCGCCGATGGCGACGCCAGAAGCCTGTCGGCGTACTCTTGTGCCTTTCTTCGGCTTACAGACATTGCATCGGTTGTGGCGAGGCTTAACTTGGCTGTGTGGACTCCATCAGTACCTGCGCCACCTCCGGGCGGGTGAACTCCTCCGGCGGCATCTCCCCCTGGGCCAGCATAGCCCGCACACTGGCGCCGCTCAGGCTGACCCTGTTCTCGGCGCTGTGAGGGCAGGTCTTCTCCGTCGCCATCGCCTGGCACCGGCGGCAGAAGAAGGAGTTTTCAAAGAACATGGGCGTTATCCCCAGCGCCTCCGAGTCGAACTCCTTGAAGATGTGCTGAGCGTCATAGGACCCGTAGTATTTCCCCACTCCGGCGTGGTCCCGCCCAACGATGAAGTGGGTGCAGCCGTAGTTCTTGCGCACAAGGGCGTGGAAGATGGCCTCTCTTGGGCCCGCGTAGCGCATGAATGCGGGCAATACGGAAAGCAGCACGCGCCCTGACGGATAGTAGTTGTCCAGCAGCGCCCGGTAGCTGCGCATACGCACGGACGCCGGTATGTCGTCGCCCTTGGTTTCCCCCAGCATGGGATGAAGCAGCAGGCCGTCCACAGCCTCCAGGGCGCACTTCTGGATATACTCGTGGGCGCGGTGCACGGGGTTGCGGGTTTGAAAGCCCACAACTGTGTTCCATCCCAGCCCGGATATGTCCTCCCTGGTCTGGGCCGGAGTGCGGTAGTGGGCCGAGATGCCCTCCTCCAGCGCGGGGTGTCCCGGGAACATGGTTATCTTTCCTCCCAGGAGCACGTCGCCATCCTGGTAGAGGTTGGCTACCCCAGGGTGCTGCTCTTCCGTTGTGCGATAGACCTGCTGCGCCTCTTCCTGCCTGTCCCGGCGGAACTTCCCCTCCAGGGAGAGGATGCCGACGACCTCCCCGCCTTCGAGCGACAGCGCGGCCGGTTTCCCCTCCTTGAGCTCGGCAGCATGGTGCGAGTCCACCCCCAGGGTTACGGGAAGGGGCCAGGGGCGGCCGTTTGCCAGGAGCATGTTCTTGACTACTGCCGTGTAGTCCTCATGCCCCATGAAGCCCTGCAGGGGGCTGAAGGCCCCCTGGGCTATCATATGCGCATCGGAGAGCTGTCTTGGGTTGATGACCACCCTTGGGAGGCTCTTGGCCTCCTCCCTGAGGGCCTGAGCCTTCTCCTCCTCAGCGTACTGGTTGATCAGTGTCCCACCGTGCGGAGCTATCAACTCCCCTTCTCCGCGGCGGCCTTGATACTGTCCAGGGACTCGATTACGTGGAGGCCGCACTCCTTGGAGTTGGGGTCTGTCTCCCACCACCAGCGGCCCGCTCTGGGGTCCTCCTCAGGGTCAACGGCCCGCGTGCAGGGAAGGCACCCTATGCTGGGGAAGTTGTTGTCGTGCAGCTCGTTGTAGGGCACCTTGTTCTCGCGGATGTAGCTCCACACCCGGTCGGACGACCACTCCGCCAGTGGGTTGATCTTTATGCGATTCTCGTGAGCGGCATCCAGCTCTACCTTGCCGATGTCCACCCTGGTCACGGCCTGGTCGCGGCGAAGCCCGCTTATCCAGGCGTCCAGTCCCTCAAGCGCCCTTCCCAGGGGCTCCATCTTCCGGATCCCGCAGCAGAGCTTCCGGTAATCCTCAGACTTGTAGAACAGGTTGTAGCCGTGCTCCTTCACCATGTCCGCCACCTGGGCCATGTCCGGGTAGTAGGCTTCCACGTCCATGCCGTACCTCATCTGGATCTGGTCCATCAACGTGTAGGTCTCGGTGGGGAGGCGCAGCGTCTCCAGGGTGAAGACCCTTGATGAGGGGTCGATGCGCCACATCATGTCGATGAGCGCCACGTCCTCCGCCCCAAAGCTGGAGGACAACGCCAGCCGTGGGTGGAACGTCTCCAGGGCCCACTCCAGCGCCGCCTGAGGGGATTTGCCCTCAAACTCCCTGTTCTTGGCTTCTATCTCCTCTGCTGACATTGCCGGAACCATCTGTTCCAACATATCTTCCTCCTTCAAAAATCCGCAACTTGTCCCGCTGCTATAGCAGCTTAAGCCCCACTCCGGTCAGCGCCAGGGCAACCGCCATTCGGAGTCCTCTCTCCGGAATCCGCACGGTGAGACGACTCCCAATGATGACCCCCGGTATAGAACCGATAAGGATATTTGCCGCCAGGGCCAGGTCAACATTCCCAAATCCCAGGTGCAGCGGCCCACCCCAGCGGTCAGAATTGCCGAGTGGGCAACGTCCGTCCCTACGACGTTGCGCATGGTCATACGCATAAGTGTGGTCATCATGACGATGAACAGAGTCCCGCTGCCCACCGACGTGAGGCCCACCAGCGCGCCTATGACTGCGCCCAGCCCGACAAGAACGATCAGCCCTCTGCCGCTTGGGGTCACCCCTACCCACGAGTCCATCCTCTGAGAGATCCACCCTCGGAAGAGCAGACGGAGGGTGAGGAAAACGCCTGCCAGGGTCAGAACGCCTCCCAGCAGTCTGGTTAGGAAGACGTCTATCTCGACCCCGGAATGGTCCCCCAGGAACTTCAGCGCCACCACTCCCAGCAGCGCTCCGGGAAGGCTGCCCATGATCAGCGGCAGGACCACCCGGTAGCTGACAGCGCCCTGGCGGTGATGCTGCCAGGCCCCAAAGGACTTGGTGAACATCATCTGGAAGAGGTCTGTGCCTACGGCTACGGATGGCCGGACTCCCATGAGAATCAGGAATGGGGTCATCAGGGCGCCGGCGCCCATGCCGGTCAGGCCAATGAGAACGCCTATGACCAGACCGGCCGATATTATTATCGGTTGTAGCTCCATTTATCTCCCACGGAGTCCACTTTAGCGGTGTGAGCAGGGCAAAATAAAAACGCCCCTTTCAAGCGAGTTGAAGGGGGCGCGCTGCTCGCCGGCAAATGCGGTTTGCCCCTATGATCCTCCCGTACAGCAGCAGCTTATTGAGAAATTTCGCACAAGCATCTTGTTTGGCAAGATAACACAGCTTTTGGCGGGTGTCAATTGGTAGCGATACGGTTCCAACGCGGGCGGTACTGCCCCACTCCCCCAACCTGCGGGGTTGGCGCTCGCAGCGCCGCCGCTCAGGTCAGGCCGTTGAATTCCCTCTGCGGCGAGTACAGCCCTTCCTCGTACGTCTTGCACTCCCAAACGGGCTTGTGGTGCGTGGAGCACCAGTGCTGGTCATGGCTGGACGGCTTGCAATCGGCGGTCGTGAACTCCTTGGGTTCGATCTCTTCAAAGCTGCCCGGAGCGGAGCTTGCGCTGCCTTCCAGCGTCTGGGCTGCGGAGCCGTTCTTCATGGCTATCCAGGGCTCGCCGGCGGCCTCATCCATCCACATGAAATCGAACTCCGCCTCGCGGGCGAACTGGCGGTCCAACTCCCTGTCTCCCATGTGGAGATAGTAATCGGCCTCAAATTTATGCTTGATCTCTATGAGTACGTGCTTGTTGGAGACGAAGTCAACCTCTATGTCGTTCTTCTCCCACATAGTCTTCTGCGAGCTGATGGAGCGGTCGGAAGAGCTCCCAATTATGCACCCCAAGTCCCGGGCCCTTCTCACCATGTCCAGGGTTACCGGGCCTGGTGGGTCGCCAGTTTCCAGGGTGCCGTCTATGTCAAAGCTTAGTAGTATCCTCAAGTGCGGCCCTCTCTTTCATCATCACGCTGCGCCCTGTGCAGCCGCTCGCGTTGGGCAACTGCTCCTAAATCGAGAGCGACGTACAGGCGCACTATCTGGCATGGTACGGGAGAGTGCCCCTCTTGTCAAGCAAACCGCCTGGACACTTGGTGCGTCCAGGCGGTTTGCCAAAGCTATCCTAGTCGACGAATCGTCTGCGCCCGGCTCATAGGGGCCGAGACGCGGCCGCTCTCAGACCTTGCCTCTACGGCTGGGCGTTGGAGAGGACGACGTAAGCGGCGCTGCGGGCCGGGGCGAAGGCGCAGATGGCGGTCTCCGGCCTGCCGTTCTTTATGGTGACCTGCCGCTCGCCGGCCAGCCCCCTCAGCTGCTCGATGCTGTCTACGTACATGGCGGTCCGGGTACGCCCCACCCCCAGGTTTCCGCCGCCCGATGTAAAGGGATGCGGACCCTCTACTGAGATGTCGCCGTTGAAGAAGGCCTGCGACTCCCCCTTCTTCACTCCGTGCCACTGGAATCCCTCCAGGGTCAGCGGAAGGAAGAACGAGTAGCCATCGTAGGGGTTGAAGACATCTACGTCTTCCGGGCGGAGTCCGGACCCTTCATACACCATACCGGCAACCTGCGCCCTGGCCTCTTCAGACTCGTCCAGCGTCTCCTGGCTGCTTCGCACCGTGCCGCCCTGTCCGCCGTTGTGGTTGAGGACGTACACTGGCTGCTGCTTCATGTCCTTTGCCCGCTCTGCGGTAGTGAAGACGAAGGCCCCCACTGCATTGACGGGCCTGTCGCAGTCCCATATCCTGCAAGGCCAGAGGACGGGCCTGGCGTTCACGTAATCCTCAAAGGTGAGGCCGGAGGCGCCGTGCAGCGTGTAGAACCCCCAGGAGTTCATGAGGCCGTTCCGATGCTCGTTTATGACGGCCGGCGCAATCAACTCCTCAAAGCTGCCCCCGTACCTGTCGCAATACTGCTGTATGGTGATGGCTCCGGTCAGCTGAAGGCCGTCCCCGCTGCTCCAGGGAGCGTTCCACTGCCTGTTGCCCCTTGCCTCAGGCGAGGCGTTCTCGCCTCCGTGGCGATACCGTCCCTCGAAGTTGTTCATGCCGTAGACCAGCAGGGCGACCTCGCAGTGGCCGTCTGCTACAGCCTGCGCGGTCATGCCCATCTGCTCGCCGATGGCGGGCACGTTGGACGGGGCAAACTTGACGTTGTCAAACCCGGGCATGTTGTCGATCAGCCACTTCGCGTTCAGCCGACTCAGGCCGTACTCCGTGTCGTAGGGAGGCTCGAAGTATTGCCTGTACGGGCCCCAGTCCGCGGAGCTGCCGCCGGTGGCTCCAGCCCCGGTCTCCGGGCATATCAACATTCCGTCCACCTCTTCCCGCTTCACACCCGCGTCGTCCAGGGCCTGTTGAATGGCCCCCATGCCATAGGCTCCGTAGGTCTTGTCCATAGAGACGCCGTCCCAGCGGCGGTCAACCGGCGACATTCCCCATCCCACAATCGCCACCTTCCCCATGCCTGGCCATGCGCCAAGTCCGGGCTTGTCCCTTCGGTAGCCGGTGTACTCTCCGGTGAAATCCGTTGTCATAGTATGCTCCTTCTCACAGATGTGATTTGCGCTCTCGTTGGTCCGGTAGGGGCTATGCCGGCCTACTCTACCACCTTCCAGTCGTGGATCAGCCGGCCTGGCGTAACCTCCTCAAAGATCAGCTCCACCGGAGCTCCTATGGGGACCTGTCTCGACGGCGTCCCAGGCAGGTTGGCGTAGAAGTTGATTTTCGGGTCCTCGTCCAGGGTTACGATAGCCACGTTATAGGGCTGGTCCGGTATGCGGACCTGGTATCTGCCGTCGTACACCACAAAGAAGGACAGTATGTGGCCCTTCCCTGCAACCTCCTTCCACCCAAGGCTTCCTGAGCCACAGTCCTGGCAGGCAGGCCGCGGGGGATACTGCAGGATACCGCAGTCGGTGCAACTCTGGACCACCAAACGCCTCTCGTTTATGGCGTCCCAGAAGGGCTGGCTCTGTTCGTCCGGTACCGGGATCAGCTTCGACATCTTTCACCTCATTTCCCAGAATCTTCCGGGTTATTCCCAAGGCTATTTGACCTGTATCTATTGCGATGGGCGGTCAGCGGTTCATCGCACTCACGTTGCCTACTCTTCCAGGGCAAGACAACGACAGTAGGCAACGACTCAAGGGGTAACGACCACTGGCATGATAAGCCACAGCAGCTAGATAGTCAATCCTCTCTTGTTCTCTCAGCACATATGGTACAGAGGCTCTAGAATGAGCCATGAGCAGATTAGCAGTACGGACCATCATCGAAACATGGAAGGTGTGCGATCAGAACGTCTCGGAAACGGCCCGGCGTTTGCACGTAGACCGCCGGACCGTCAAACGCTGGGTGGATCGAGGGCGGCAGCCCTGGGGTTACGTGCGCTGGCAGGGCGTGCGGCGCAAGTCTACTGCACCCAAACACCCCAAGCGTGCGCTGTGGGGGGAGGCTGCCGCCGAAGTGCGAAGGTGGAGGGAAGCGACCGGCTTCTGTCGGGAGAAGCTAGCGGTCTTGGCCCAGGCTCAAGGGCTGGAGGTCTCGGCATCGACCATTCATCGGTATTTGCAACGCGTGGGCTTGGTTCGCCCCAGTACGAAGCGACGGCGGCCTCGCTTTCAGAACGGCCAAGTCATGCGGCCTCGTAACTGCCCGGGCTTAGGCTACCTTCAGATGGACGTGAAGTACGTCACTCCTGAGTTGTCTGGGTTGCCGTACACTTGCTACCTGTACGCGGCGATGGACATCTCCTCTCGCTACAAGGTTGGGCTAATCCTCCCCAAGCTGGATGAGGGGGGAACACTCTTGTCCCTGTACTATGCCACACAGCAGTTCCCCTTCCCGTTGCACTACGTCCAGACGGACAATGGATTGGAGTTTCAGAGACGCTTTCACGCCAAGTGCGCCGAACTCGGCCTTGAACACTTCTACATCCACAAGAGTTCTCCCAATGAGAACGCTGTAATCGAGCGGAGTTTCCGCACGGACGAGGAGGAGTGCTTCTTCCGGTTAGAGGAAGCGCCCCAAGACCACCAGGAGCTGAACACTTGGTATCAGCGCTTCCTTGATGCCTACAACACTACCCGACCACACATGGGCATCAATATGCTTACTCCAAAGGAGGCTATCGCCCTGTACCAAAAGTCCTGAGAGATTAAGTCCTCTGCACAGGAGGACGGGCGGCCCCCTGCCCCACACATGGTGAGCCGAGTTCCATTGCTTCGCTCATGGTAAACCAACCCCCTTCCCGCTCGTAGCCTGCCACGTACCTGATACGGGGATGAGTGGGTCGAACCGTAGGAGCGGGACGCTGGGGACGCGCCAGCCCGTTCCGCTCACGCCCTTCGACAGGTTCTTGGTGAGCGGAATGTCCTTGCCCCTCTCGTTCTACCGTGGGTGGACAACGTCACCGCCGTTTGGTATCGTCAAAAGCGTTCTACCCCGCAGCCACCCGCGACGCGAGAGGCGCAGGCGGTGGATGAGGCCCGCGTTGCCGGACTCAGCAAGCCGCGCAACCCGGCGACCCGAAGGAGGACTCACCGATGGTAAGGCCCACCTGGTACGCCAAGCACCCCCCGGCGTGTACCTGCGCCGACTGCGAGGGGAAGCGTTTCATGCTCCGGCAGCACGGGAAGGTTGGCCGGAACGAAAAGTGCCCGTGCGGTAGCGGCAAGAAGTTCAAGAGATGCCACGGCCAGTAAGGCCGGTCGGGTCGCCCCGACCGCCAAACGCCGGCGGTAACTTCAGTTGACGCGCGCAGGCCCCGTCGTCTCTCGTGATTTTGGCCTGCCATTGGATTGGGAGCGCTCGATGGACATGAGGACGTCGGCGAGCTTGTAGGGGTCGTGGCGAGTTGGGAACCCGTCGTTGACCACGTCCGCAGCAATGACGGCGCCCTTGAACCCGGCTATGTGTGAGACGTGTGGAACAGCCGCCTGGCCCCATTCCTGGGGCAGGTCCCGCGTCTTGCTGTTCACCACCACGTGGCTGACGGACACGCCGGAATGGGCTTGAAACGCCCTCAGGTGTTCCCCCGCGCCAAATCCGTCGGTCTCATATGGCTGGGTGGCTACGTTGCACACGAATACCGTGGGGGCCTGGGATGCTGCTACGGCCTCGCCTATTTCCGGGAGCAGGAAGTTGGGGATGATACTGGTATAGAGGCTCCCCGGACCGATGACAATCAGCTCAGCCTGGCGGATAGCCTCCAGGGCGGCCTCGTTTGCAACCGCGCCGGCGGGCTCCAGCCAGATGCGCCGCAGTGGGTCCGGGGCATGGCCTACGGCCGATTCGCCCTTCAGGACGCGTCCTGAAACGGTTTCACCCATCAGGACCAGTCCAATGTTGTTGGACACGGGAACAACCCTGCCGGATACGGCCAGAATCTCTGCGGCGGCCTCCAGGCCCTCCTGGAACCCCCCCCGCTTCTCATACAGGGCCGCCAACAGGAGGTTTCCCAGGCTGTGCCCACCCAGATTGGAATCGGTGTTGAAGCGGTAGTCGAACAGCTCCTCCATGAGCGGACTCGCTTCAGAGAGGGCGATGAGGCAGTTTCGGGCGTCCCCCGGAGGCGGCATGTGCAGGTCATCTCTCAGGCGGCCGGAGCTCCCGCCGTCGTCCGCAATGGTAACTATGGCCGTCAGGTTCCCCGTTTTGCGCTTGATCCCGCGAAGGAGGGTGGAGACGCCGGTGCCTCCGCCAATCGCAACCACGCGAGGCCCGCGTCCCCGGTTCTGCATCATTTCCACAGCCGTCAGTATGTCCATGCCCCCCTGGCTTTGAGAAGCTCCCCTGACAACCCATCCATAGATACGATGCAAGGCCACTCCACCCAGCCCCATCCCCGCCAGCATCAGCGCCGCGCTCCGCGCTACCGCAGGAAGTACGCCAGGCCCTGCCGGGTCCCCGGGCGCAGTCATGGCAAATCCAACGCCCAGGCTGAACAGGGCCAGCCCCATGGCCAGAAGCGCGAGCCACCGCTTCAATCCCAGTCCAGGCCGCATCAGGACCCTGATCCGCAATCTCCGGTTGGCTGGGCCCCTACCGAGCGACTCTTTTGAAAGATCTGCCATATCAACCACGTCCATCAGGGGCTGAGCGTCCGGGGACAGGCTTCCGTCTCATCATGCCGGCCCCGCGCAGGTTGGCGAGTATCGCAGGCTGTGGGAGGGCGCGGTATAGCTTGCCAAGACGTCAAACAAGCGTCTCGCCGCTGCCCGTCATCCCCGTCGGCATGATATTCACAGGGCGCCTGCGAGACCCCAGGGACGGCAGGCCTGACGACGGCCATACGACGGCTCTCAATCCGAATCAAGCTCAGGTGCGTATATATAATTGTAGCACATGACGGGAACCAGGGCAGACACTCCAGGGTGGCAAAGCGGCGGGATACGTGGCATTATGGACAAGTCCGGCATCAAGGGAGTGGATAAGAGATAGGAGAGGCGTTATGAGAATAGTGAACTGGCTGTACTACAACCTTCTCTACAGATGGCGTGGGGGAAATGAGCGATACGTGGAGAAGCTGGAACGGGAGAACCGCGAGATGCTTGGGATGGGTCGGAAGCGGAGGACCTCCAAGGACAACGTACAGAACGTCAAGTCCAAGTATGAGTTCGACTTGATTCACGGCGACGACACGGCCGGCAAGATGATGCTCCAGTAGACTCCCATCCGCGCCCCAGGGGTGGAGTCATCACCACCCCTGCGAAAGCAGGGGTCTACCGCTCCTTATTGCGCGGCGTCTTCTGTAGCGCCCGCGCGGCGCCTCGCCACCGCTTCAGCCCTGGGTTCCTGCCCCGCGTCGGAGTACGAGACATGCTTTCGCAGGAACGACGCCCTTCTCCCCTGCCCCTGCTCTGCCGGCGGCATCCGGCATACCAACTTGGGCCGGCGAGGGCTGGCATTGCCGGCCTTCGAACACACCTTGCGCTCTTTCTGAAATTACCGTAACCTGCTTGTTACCAACGTGTAATGCGGATGCAATGCTTTCTGTGGTAGAGTATCACTGTTGCTTGACTTCACCCGTTGCAGGAACGCCGGTAGAGGCCACATCGCAGGATGAGCCTGGCAGGATGGTGGGGCGGCATGGGGAAGCTGGTCGCCCAACCGCCCCACGTCTATCCCGGAGGGCTGTCGATTATGCTGACGGATTCCATATCCTTGCGACACTCCATGAATGAGTGCCTTGGCGAAGATGGCGCCGTAAGGCCCGTCTACCAGAGCCTTATGGACAATCTGGAGCGGCTTGGCCCTGCCGAAATGCAGCGCCGCTGGCAGCAGGCCAAGGAGCAAGCTACCAAGGAGGCCTTCACCTTCCGCATGGACCCGCGCGAGTTCCGCACTGTGCCCATCGACTGGATTCCCAGGATCATTCCCAAGGACCACTGGGACAACATTGCGCGGGGTGTTGCGCAACGCTTGAAGTCCATCAACCGGTTCATGCTGGACCTGTACTGCGGCGAGCAGGACATAGTGCCGCCGGACGTCCTCTTCTCCTGCCACTACTACAATCCGGAGCTCCAGGACTTCCGGCCTCCCCGCGACGTTTTCGTCCACATCTACGGTATCGATCTCGTACACATGGGTGACGGGAGGTACGTGGTACTGGAGGATAACCTGCGCATACCATCCGGCATCACCTACCAGATGAAGTCCACAGAAATCGGCCTGCGGGTCATGCCGGAGCTGTCCGAGGGCTACAATATAATCCCCTACGACATCAAGTCCGCCTACCAGAAGATGTTCCTCTCCCTCTGCGACAAGGAATCGCCGGTCTGCGTGCTGCTGACGGACAGCAAGTACGGGGCCGCCTTCTTCGAGCATCGCTACCTGTCGGAGATGCTGGGTATAGCCCTGGTGGAAGGCTCCGACCTGTACGTCGGCCATAACGGCCGCGTCTGGGCCAGGTCAATGGACGGCGACTTTGAGGTGGACCTGATCTACCGGCGGGTGGAAGACTTGGACATGTTTGTCCCAGGGTTGACGGAAGCCTATCTTAACCATAAAGTAGCGCTGGTGAATGCTATGGGGACCGGCGCTTGCGATGACAAACTGGTCTTCCTGTGGGTGCCGGACATGATAAAGGGCTATTTGGGAGAAGACCCCGTTCTGGAGCAGGCGGTCTCTTACGACCTGCGCTCCCCCGCGGACAGGCAATACGTCCTGCAGAACATGGACAACCTTGTGCTGAAGACGCGCCAGGGTTACGGCGGGCTGGGAGTCTTCATTATGCCGGACCTTGGGAGCATCTACAGGAGCCAACTAGCCCGGCAGGTGATAGAGCAGCCGCAGACTTTCATTGCCCAGGAGACCCTGGACTTCTCAAGGCACGTGGTATTCGATGAAGCGAGCGGTCGGCTGGAGGAGCGGTACGTAGACCTGAGGGTGTTTGCCACCCAGGACGGCAATGGTGAGGTTAACGTGTTCCCGGGAGGTCTTACCAGAGTATCCCAGCCTTCCAGTCGAGTCACCAATAACTCATCAGGTGGTTCATGCAAGCCGAGTTGGGTAGTCACGTAGGCAACGGCGCCGTCCCGGTCCACTATGCCTATGCCGCTAGATATGCCTACTCTGACGTGGTAGTCCAGAACGATAACTTTCTGAGGCTTTCGGCATACGCCGACCGGCGCCAGAAAGTGGAGAGCCACGACATTCAGACTCACCCGTCCGGCCGAAAGGCCACATTCGCCGACAGGCTTGGGAACGTAGTCCATCGCGTGCGTATCATGGCGCCTCACCAGGAGCTTGTCATCGCCTCCATAGGCGAGGTGCATCTGGACAAGACGCCGCCGGAGGTTGCCGACATGCCTCTATCAGCCCTCCGGTACGACACGGAAGCGGATGAGTTCCTTATGCCGTCTCCCCTGGTGGACCCCGCAACCGTGGCCGGTGAGGCCAGAGCGCTGGCGGGCAATGCCGCCACCCTGCTGGAGGTTATTCACAGGGTGGTTAAGTGGGTTAGAGAGGAGATCAAGTACCAGAGGGGCAACACCTCGGTCAACACCTCGGCCGCCGACGTGCTGGCCTCCGGCGAGGGCGTGTGCCAGGACAAGACCCATCTGGCGTTGGGCATGACGCGGGCCCTGGGCATCCCGACTCGGTATGTGAGCGGGCTGCTCACCCGGCAGGCCGGCGAGACCCACGCGTGGCTGGAATTCCTCCACCCCCAGGCCGGCTGGTTGCCCGCCGACCCCACAAGGGGTATAGTCATAGACACGGGGGCCGACTACCTCAAGTTTGGAGTGGGTCGTGACTACTCTGAGGTGCCCCCCGTATCCGGCTCCTTTATCTCAAGGGGGTATGGATACTTGGAATTCGCCAAGGCTCAGGTCTACTTTGACAGGGACGCCATTTCCTTTGAGGACGCCCTGAGCCTTATTGCCGACCAATATAACCAGTGAAAGAGGTACAGGATAGATGGTAGAACCAAGGGCTTTCACCTTAAGCTCCGACAGGTGGCTTACCGATTCCAGAGTTTACAACCTCATATGGATGGGACGCTGGCTGGAACGCTCGGAGAACGTGGCGCGTGTTATCAACACCTTTGCCAGGGCGGCGATGGACAACGGAGACGATATCCATACCCTCTCCGCGTCTCTGATCAACGCCGCAAGGGTCCGCGGAATATACTTTGACGACCCAGATCACTCTCTGTCCATGCTGCTGAAGTACCATGAATCCTCCTCCGTATACCACAGCATGGCTACCGCACGCAATAACGCCACCCAGGTGGGCACGGTGGAGCTGATCAGAGCCATATCCCAGATACTGCTTGAGCTGGATGGAGCAAGGCTTCCACTGGCCTCCACCGAGGACGCTCTCAGGCTCAGCTCCAGCATTCTGGAAGGTCTCGACCGGGTCTATGCGGTAATCGAGTCCAGTTGGTTCCATCAGGAGGCCTTGTCCGAGGAGGAGGTCTACAAGAGATTCGTCCAGCAGTAGCCGCGTCCGCCCTCCCCTCCACTGCCGCGTCTGCCCCGCCGTCCTTAGCGCGCTCCCGGCGTTGCCCTTCGACTAATGCTTCCAGGCGTCGTCTTGCTGGAGCATTGCGCGCGTGCGATTGATCTCGCCTGCGTGGTACAGGTCATGTTCCAGCATGGTTGTCACAAGGAAGTACGTGGTGACCAAGCTTCCCCAGTGGGCCTTGCGGAGCGCCTCCAGCTCCGCGTCGCTTTCCAACTCTCGGATGCAGTCCATCAGGTACAGATGCGCCTCGCGCAGCCACACGATGGCTCTGGCCGGGTTTGCAAGGCGTTCCGGCCCGGGGCTGGCAGGAGGGTCGTCGTAGTCCATGCCCGCGTCCCTGAACCCGTGGTTGGCGTACATGTACTTAAACATTCCAACGTGCCCAACGATGTCCCGGATGGAGCGGTTGGCCCCTTCCGGCGGCCTGCCCCACGAGGAGTACTGGACGGTACGGATGTTGCTCAACAGGGAATGCTGGCTTGACTCAAAGGCCAAATCCATGAGGCGGAGTATCTCGTCTATGCGTGGTCGTTGCATCTTCCCTGCTCCTCCCAACTACGGCCACGGCGCGGCCTATTGCTGAGGAAGGCCCCCACAGCCGGCCGGCGTGGTCAGACTCCAACTATCAGGCCTCTTTCTCGCTGCCTTCATCTTCAAGGCGACCCCACTATGGGCGTGATTGTTTCAATGAACTGACGCAGCATTTCCGCAATCCTGCCTGCAAAATCGTCTTTGTCGTCGCTTCGGGTTATCGGCTACCCATCCTTCCGCTCTTTCAACTCCAAGCTGCTGAAGTCCACCTCTTCAATCTTGTCGGTTTTCCGGGTGAACTCTAAACAACTGCGGTTCGTTGCTCATAGCTATCTCCTAGCCGAATTCTCGCCCGTATTATCAGCCCTGGCCAAGACGGCGTCAATTTGGCTGTTGCGGCCGCTCCAACGCCTTGACACCGCTAGCGCATGGGACTTAACCTTGGTGGACGTTGGGAAGCATCTTAGTGGGACAACTGACTTCAAAGCTGCATATTACTACGCGCGAGTTCACCATACGCCGCTGGGCCATTGCCCTCGTGCTGGCCTCTTCAATCCTGGCCCTGGCCGCCTGCTCAGATGACCCCACCCCAACCCCCGCGCCGACGTCAACCGCCGTTCCGTCGCCCACGTCCACGCCAACGCCCGCCCCAACAGCAACCCCGGCTCCCTCGCCCACACCGCAGGTTAATCTGGTCAACCAACTCAAGCAGAACGCCCGGGACTTCCGGTACGCCATCGGAACGCAGGGCGGCTCCCTGACCTTCGCCACCATCTCAGAGCCTCTCACCTTCAACCCTGCCATAACCAACGACAGCTCATCCTCGCAGGTCCTGGGATACCTCTTCGAGGGCCTCACGGAGATCTCCTGGCTGACAGACCAGGTAGAGCCTGGGCTGGCGGAGTCCTGGGAGCGCTCGGACGACGGCCTGACGTGGACATTCCACATCCGCAGCGACGTGAGATGGCACGACGGCCAACCCTTCACCGCCCATGACGTGGACTTCACCTTCAACCGCATCACCTACAACCACGACATCCCGTCCAGCGACCGCGCATCGTTCCACTTCCGCTACCTGGACGAGGATAGCGGCCAGTGGGTGGAATCGCCAATGACGGTTACGGCCCTGGACAACTACACCGTCCAATGCGTCCTCCCAGGGCCCTTCGCTCCCTTCCTCCGCTATATGGGCACATCCATATATCCCAAGCACATATTGGAGAAGAGCGTGGATGACGGCTCCTTTGCCTCTATGTGGGACATAGACGCGGACCCGGCGGATATCATCGGCACCGGCCCCTTTACCATCCAGAGCTACGACCCCGGCGAACGCTTGGTAATGCAGCGCAACCCGGACTACTGGCTCAAGGACGCTGAGGGCAACAGCCTGCCCTACCTGGACCAAATCGTCCAGGTCATCGTTCCGGACCTGGTCGCCGAGCTTGCCAAGTTCCGGTCCGGCGAGTCGGAAACCCACGGGGTGCTGGGCGAGGAGCTCGCAGACCTCGAGTCCCTCCAGGAGGATGAGAACTTCACCTTATACAGGCGCGGCCCCGCTTTTGGGACAACGTTCATGAGCTTCAACATGAACCCCGGCGTCAGCCCGGACACGGGCGAGCCCTATCTCACCCCGGAAAAGCTGAAGTGGTTCCGCAGCAAGGAGTTCCGACAGGCCATCGCCCACAGCATGGACAAGGGCGCCATGATCGAGGACGTGTACGATGGCATCGGCTACCCGCAGTGGGCCTCCGTAAGCCCGGCCGCCGGCGACTTCCACAACCCCAACGTCCGGCGCTACGAGTACGACATCGACAAAGCCAACGAAATCCTGGACGGCCTTGGCTGGGTGGATACCAACGGCAACGGGATACGTGAAGACGATGAAGGCAACGAGATAGAGTTCACGCTGGTGACCAACACCGGCAACACCGTGCGTGGAAGGGTCGGCTCGATAGTCCACGAAGGACTTGAGGCAATTGGCCTGAAGGTGGACTACAGGCTGGTGGATTTCGGGGACCTGGTCACCAGCCTGTCATTCACCTATGACTGGGAAGCCATGATCATCGGCTTCTCCGGCGGCACAGACCCCCACGGCGGCATTACCTTCTGGCACAGCGGCGAGGGGCTGCACATGTGGCATCCCAACCAGGAGCAGCCGGAGACGGAGTGGGAAGCCGAAATAGACGAACTCTACATAAAAGCCAGCCGGGAGTTGGACCACGACAAGCGCGTAGCGTACTACCAACGCGCCCAGGAGATAGCCGCGGAGAACGCGCCTGTCATCTATACCGTCCTCTCGGAACGACTTGCCGCCGTCCGAAACGTCTTTGGCAACATGGCGCCCACCCTGTACGCGCTCTGGGACATCCGCTACCTGTACAAGACAGGGTGACAACCCCTTGGCAGTCCTCGCTCCCTCCAGGCGCTCCGGACCGTCTTCTACCTGCCACGCATGGCCGCAGAAGGGGCCGGTGTGTTGGCTGCCCCCGATTCGGGACACCTTTGGGTAACCCCCTGCCGGGTCCCGAAATCCCTTCCCCAGCTCAGTGGAAGGGTCCCGTTCAGAGAGGATTGCGCCAGCGAAGGCCGGGGAAGCGGCTGAAGTCGGTGTCGTTGGAGTGGATCTCTGCCTGGTACTCCATTGCCAGCGCAGCGATGTGGCAGTCGGTCACCAGGTTCCCTCCGACTTCGGCGGCCACCAGGTTCCGCCGCAAGTAGGTCAGGTGGTCGGCGCCGGGGTTGACCGGCATGACGTGAGGAAAACGGAACCACTCGCGCACGTAGTCCACCGCTTCAGCCGGGGCCGCGGGGCTAGCCAGCGCCCTGTGGTGAGTCATCAGCCTGACAAAGCCGGTTGATACCACCCACGGAACGCCGACCCTCTCCGTACCGTTGATGAGGTCTTCCCACCAGCGCATGGCGGCGGCGTGGTGGGGCATCCCGTCATTATAGGCATAGATCAGCAGGTTGAGGTCCGGGACTATCACCTTACGCCGGGCCCGGCGAAGTCCTCCGCCTCAAGCTGGTCATTAAGCTGGTTCAGCTTCAGTGGGTCCACGCCGGGAGCAAGCCCGCTGCTATGGGGGACAACGCGGTATTCCGCCGCCGGCTCCCTTACGGAGGCGGGCGCCATGCCGCGGCGCAGCGCGTCATTCACCACCTGCTTGAACGGCCTGTTGAGGAGCTGGGCCTGCTCTTTCAGGGAGTCTGCTATGTCATCTTCCAGGGTCAGTGTAGTTCTCATGCGGGCATCATAGCATCATATTCCACTGATGTCCAGATGCGCTTCATGCTGACAGCATGGGCCGGGCCTTCGCCGATAGTTGCTCAATAGCCGCGATGTCCCAGGTAAAGCTGTTGAAACCACCTGAACGTGAGCCGGGTTAGGGGTCTACGCTCACCGTAGGTACAAATCCCTTGATTCAGATTCCCACCAATCCTATACTACAACCACGGCAGACCCTGTAACAAGGCCGTTGACATTGGGTTCACCCGCACACGCGGGGATATGCCACACTCCACAAAGCAAGCCTGCGCTGTTACCTGGGTTTCATCCGCTCCACCACCGGTCACTTGCATTGCCCTATCCGCCGCCCCCCTACCGCTCCCCTACACGCAGGCTGCGCTCTACGTGGCGGCTGACGTAGGACATGCCGAAGGTGAAGACCCAGAACACCAGCGCAATGAACACGAACATCTCCTGCGCCGAGCCCTGGTACTCCGGGCGTCCCACGATTGTCGTGCGGCCCACCTCCACCATGTCCAGCATCCCAATGATATAAACCAGGCTGGTGTCCTTGAACAGGCCGATGAACTGCCCAACTATCGCAGGGATCACGTTGCGTATGGCCTGGGGAAGCGATATGAGCAGCGTGGTCTGCCAGCCGGGGAGCCCAAGCGCGCGGGCGGCCTGCGCCTGGCCCGGGTGCAGCGACTGCAAGCCGCCCCGGACGTTCTCGGCCATGTAAGCTGAGCTGAACAGCGTGATCACTATGCCCGCGTTGAGCAGCGAGTTGCGCGGGAAGGTCTCCGGGAACGCCAGCGGCACAATGTGCTGGGACATGAACAGCAGCGTTATCAGGGGCACGCCGCGGAAGACCTCGATGAACGCAACGCACATCAACTTGACCACCGGCAGGTGGCCGCGGCGTCCCAGAGCAAGGACTATCCCAATGGGCAGGCTAAGTGTCAGGCCCGCCACAGCCAGAATCAGGTTGAGCGTGAGTCCGCCCCAGTCCCGGACGTCCACCGGCTGCAATCCCGGCACTCCCGGAATTCCCAGCATCAGGACCAGCGTCAGCAGGAAGACGGCCACGCTCAACACCACCACCCATCGGACGGAGCCTAGCCCGGTGTAGCGGGCCAGCGCCCAGCCAAGGGAGACCGTGAGCAGGTTCGCCAGCAGCAGCAGTCGCACGTCCATTCCCATCCGTTCAAGGCTGTACGGGGTCAGCGCGAACAGCGCGGCTACCACCGCGGTCAGGATAGCGATACGCTTGGCAAGCCCGGACTTGGCCACTCCCCACGCCATGCCCAGCAGCAACGTCACCATCAGCAGGGCGGCCTGCGGCCTCCAGAAGCAGTCGTTGCCCTCGCACACCTGGTCGCTGTTGTAGTTGCCGATGAGGAACCGGCCCCCCACCGTCGCAATCACGCCCCAGTCCGCCTTCAGCAGCGCCCAGTCGAGCGCAAACCACAGGCCGAGCGCAACCAGAGCGCCGACTGCAATGGTCAGGACGGTATTGTACCGGTTGCTGAACAGGTTCGCTTGCGCCCACCCCAAGGCTCCCACCTCGGAGCGCGGCGGTGGCATATAAGGCGTCGGCATCGAGTCAGGTTTGTCGGTCATAGCCTAGCGTCCCTCAAAGCTGATATGCCGGTTATACAGGTTGCCAATCAGGGAGTAGGTCAGGCTCATTGCAAGGTAGGCGAGCATGATGAGCAGGAAGATGGACACGGCAGGGGCGGTCTGCGTCATGGTAGTGCCCACGTTGGTCAGCTCAGTATAGCCCACGGCGCCTCCAAGGCTGCTGTTCTTGGTTAGGTTGAGGAACTGGCTGATGAGGGGTGGGACGACGACCCGCATAGCCTGCGGGAAGATGACGCTGCGTAGAGCGTCAATCGGCGACAGCCCAAGGGCGCGGGCCGCCTCCACCTGTCCCCTTCCCACCGATTGGATGCCTCCGCGCACGATTTCGGCGATGAACGCCGCGGTATAGACCACCAGTCCCAGCAGAAGCACCAGCAGGCCCGCGCGGATGGTGATGCCGCCGCTGATGCGCTCGAACCGGCCCCGGTGCTCCGCCAAACTCAACACAAACGGCGGCTCTCCGCTTACCGAGGCCAGGGCTGCCCAGGAGCCAATGATGATCAAGGCCGCAACCCCACAGCCGGCCAGCGCCGGATACGAAGACCGACCCGTCGCAAGCTCGCGCCTGTTCAGCATCCGGTAGGCTACGAAGCTTGCGGGCACAGCCAGCCCCACGCACGCGAGCCACGCCAGCGTCACAGGAAGGCTGGCTATCCCGGAAGGCCCGGGGAAGGACAGGCCGCTGTTGTTGATGTGGATCACGCCCAGCAGATCGATGCCTTCGCGCACGGGAGGCAGCGTCAATATGATGAAGAACCAGAAGAGCAGTTGGACCAGCAGCGGAACGTTGCGGAAGAACTCAATGTAGGCCAGCGCCAGCTTTGAGACCATCCAGTTCTCCGACAGCCTAGACACGCCTATCGCTATTCCGAGCGCAGTCGCCAGGATGACCCCAAGTACGGATACGAGCAGCGTGTTCGTGATAGCGACCATGATCGCGTACAGGAAGGTGTCCGTCGACTCGTACGGGATGAAGTGTTCGCCAATGGGGGTCTGGTACTCGCGGGAGAGGAAGCTGAACCCAAACGGAATATCACGCGCCGCTATGGCGCCGCTCATGTTGGCAAGAAACCACGCGACAAGCGCCACAGCCACAACTCCGGACACAAATTGCAGCGCCCATTGGATAATGCGGGTGTGCCGCCATACTGGAATGCCCTGGTAGGTTAGTAGGCGCCGGAGTGCAGACATCAGGGGTCCGGATGCCAATCTGGGATACCTGGTCCCGTTGATGACAAAGCCTGATTTGCCCGGACGGCCGCCCAGTGGGTGGGCGGCCGTCTCATTGCAAGACTCAACTGCCTGTGGCGCGTCGTCTTTGCCCCCCTCAAACGCGCTGCCGGCGTTACCTCAGCGGCGCAGCGTAGATCTGCCCGCCCTTGGGACAGTCCATGCATGGAGCGCTGCTCCATAGCGAATTACGGCTGCCTTCTCGCTCCAGTCCCAGCGGCGTCAGGTGGCGGTCGTATATCTCGCCGTAGTTGCCAACGGCGCGGATAACGTCCTGGGCCACGGTGACGCTCAGCCCCAAGTCCTCCTGGCCGTAGCCGCCGGCCAGCCCGAACAGCCGGTCGACCGCAGAGTCGCCGGTGGCGGACGTGGGCACGTTGGCCGAGGTCACGTCGAAGGCTTCGGCGTAGATGAGGATTGCCATCACGGTCTTGACGATGTCATACCACTGCTCGTCGCCGTGCGGCGCCACCGGCCCCAGAGGCTCCTCCGATATGGTGCCGGGCAGGATGGTGTGGTCGTCCGGTGAGTCGAAGCCGGCGCGGGTGGAGACCAGGCCGGAGCGGTCGGCGGTCAGCACATCGCACTGCCCGGCTATGTAAGCCGCGTTGGCGGAGACGTTGTCCGGGAACGTCACCACGTCAAGCTCCATGTTGTTCTGGTTGCTGAAGTCCTGAAGGTTCAATGCCGTGGTGGTGCCCTGCTGTACACAGACCTTGGCGCCTGCCAACTCAAGCATATTGGAGACGCCCAGGTTCTTGGGCACCATGAACCCCTGGCCGTCATAGAACATGGTGGGGGCAAAGTTCCCCCATTGCACGTCACGGGAGGACGTCCAGGTTGTGTTGCGGGACATTATGTCCACTTCGCCGGACTGCATGGCAGGCCCGCGCTCGGCGGCAACTGTGGCGCGGTACTCCACAGCGTCCGCGTCGCCGAGGACCGCCACGGCAACCGCGCGGCACAGATCAATGTCAAACCCTACAGTATTACCATTGTCGTCAATGAACCCAAACCCGGCCAGGCTGTTGTTGCTGGCGCAAACTACACTGCCTCTTTCCTTGATGGCTGCGACACGGTTGTCGGCCATCATGCTGGCAACCATCTCATCCGCCATGGACTGCGCCATCTCTTCCGCCAAGACCTGCGCCCGGTCTTCCACCAGCTGGTCCTGCTCCTCTTGGCTCAGCCCTTCTGAGCAGCCTGCTATCAATGCAAAAGTCGCGACCAGCGCCGCGACTACTATCATGGTCTTCTTCCTGGCCATTGTCAGACATACCTCCCTATCCCATTTCAAGTCTTCAAGCTCACAAACTCAGCGAACGCTTTGCTACCGCGTTCACAATTGGACATTATATCACACATCAGCCCCTGGCAAAAGTCCCAAGCCGGCGACCCTTTCGGCGACCTCTTCCCTGCCCTCTCACGCGGCTTTGCCCGCGCCAGGCCGGGCGCGCGAGGCCGGCCTGCAATGCCGTCAAACTTCACTGTTATTGGCGTTCTCCCTTATAAGGTGAGTGAGTTGGTTGGCAGTTTAAATCGGCGCATGTATAATAGCGCACCAAATGCAGCGCCTTTTGAAGAACGCATTGCCGCAAGACCGGAGGGCCCCACATGCCTGACGCGCTCAGCCTGGACAACTTGGTCAAGACCTACGGCGACCGGCGCGTTGTCGACGGCGTCTCGCTGGAGATTCACCCAGGCGAGATCTTCGGACTGGTGGGGCCCAACGGCTCCGGCAAGACAACCACCATCCGCATGGCCCTGGACATCATACGGCCCGACACCGGCTCCGTTGCCCTGTTCGGAATGCCCATATCCAGGGATTCCCTGGCCCGCGTGGGATACCTGCCGGAGGAACGCGGCCTGTACCAGCGGGCAAAGGTTACTGGCATCCTGACATACCTTGCCAGGCTGAAGCGCTTGGACTCCTCAGCCGCCAGGGCAAGGGCGAACGAGCTTCTCACGAGGGTGGGACTGTACGAGCATCGGGGGAAGAAGGTCAGCGCCCTATCCAGGGGCATGTCCCAGCTTGTCCAATTCGCCGGCGCTCTCATGCACAAGCCTGACCTCATCATCCTGGACGAGCCCTTCTCAGGCCTGGACCCCCTGAACGTCCAGCTTATGAAAGAGATGGTCCTGGAGCAGCAGGCCCTGGGGTCGTCCATTATATTCAGCACTCACCAGATGACCGATGTGGAGGAGCTCTGCAGGCGCGTGCTGCTGATCAACGACGGCAAAGTCCTGCTGTATGGCGACCTGATGGACGTCAAACGCGCCCGCGGCGCGCACAAGGTGCGTATCGTGGCCGCCCGTGAGCCTGACGCTCTGTCGGGTTTGGCGAGCGCCGAGGCCAACGACGGGTACTACGAATACTCCATCTCGGACGTCGTCAGGCCTGAGCAGTTGATACGATCCTTCCTTGACGCCGGTATCGACGTCCAGCGCTACGAGGTTGTCCTGCCGACGCTGAACGAGATTTTCATAGAAGAGGTGAGCCGTGCCAGACACGGTGAGTGAGGCCAGGGTGGTCTTTGCCGAGGAGCTGCTCCGCTCAATGCGGCAGATGACGTACGTCCTGGTCACGCTATCGATTCCCGTCATACTGCTGCTGGTATTCGCCGGCGTGACCATCTTCCGCGCGGTGTCCGAAGGTCCGGAGCGGGAGCAGACGGAGGTGATGACGGCTTCTCTGACCGGGGTCGTAAACCTGTCCGCCGACCTCAACCTGCCCGCACTCTTTCCAGGACTGGTTGCGCTCTCTACCCGCGAAGAGGCCGTGCAGGCGCTGCTGGACGGCTCCATCTCCGAGCTGTACGTGGTCCCGGCAGACTACCTGCAGACCGGATCAATCGAAAGGTTCACTGCGTCGTCTAGTCGGAGGCCTGCCGGAGCCGGCGCCTCGAGCATTGCCAACCTCCTGCGGGAGGCTATCGCCGCGGATGAGCTTCCGCCGGAGATACTTCAGCGCGCGCTGTCGCCCGCGACCTTCGATCGGCTCCTCATCGGTGAGGACGGAGAGACCGCGGAGGACGATGGTAACGACTTCAACGCAGGCCGCTTCCTGCTGGGATTCTTCGGCAGCTTAATGCTCATTTTCTCCATAGCAATGGGAGGCAGCGCCCTGCTGAAGTCCGTAGCTGAGGAGAAGGAGAACCGGATGATAGAGGTGCTCCTTACATCGGCCAGACCCATCTCCATAATGTTGGGCAAGGTGCTGGCCATAGGACTGGCGGGGCTATTTCAGATGGCCGTGTGGATGACTTCATTCCTTCTAGTGACGCCTCGTATCTTTGGCGCGTTTCCGGACGCATCCGCGTTCGATTTTGAGCTGCGGATTGTAGCGATACTGCTGTTCTTCTTCCTGGGCGGCTACTTCCTTGGCGCCGTGATACTGGCGGGCATCGGCGCGGCCACTACCGGCGTGAGAGAGGCCAACCAGTTTTCGGCGATAGTCATCATACCTGCCGTAGTACCGTTCTGGGCTATGGGCGGTTTCTTCTCTTCCCCCGACGGCGCGCTTCCGACCGCGCTATCCATGTTCCCGCTCACGGCGGCCGTGACGATGTCCCTGCGAATGGCGCTGGGTGAGCCTCCAGTATTGCATCTGCTGCTGAGCGGCGCGAGCTTGGTGGTGTCGAGCGCGCTGCTGTTGTGGCTGTCGGCGCGGGTCTTCCGGGCCGGGCTGCTGATGTACGGCCAGCGCATGAGTGTGGGCCAGCTATGGACGGCGCTGCGGCAGGCAGGCTCGTGACGGAACGCAGGATGAGCGCCCTGTCCGAGGTCAGAACGGTCTTTGTGGAGGAGGTCGCCCGCGGCTCCAGCCGCCTCTCCTACAGGATAATCGGCCTCGCCGTGCCGGTTATCCTGATAGCGCTGCTGGTGATCACGCCGCTGGCGCGAGGCATCTTCCTGGACGATGAAGACGACCCGGAGTCCCAGGCGGTCACCGGATTGGGCGCGGTGGACCTCTCCGGGGCGCTCACCGGCAATTATGCAGGCAGCCTAGGGATTCAGGTCTACCCAGACCGCCGGGCGGGCCTGGATGCCCTGGCCGGCGGGGAGATAGAAGCGC
This sequence comes from Dehalococcoidia bacterium, assembly GCA_965247645.1. GTDB lineage: Bacteria > Chloroflexota > Dehalococcoidia > Lucifugimonadales > UBA2985 > JAPPHY01. Next base: position 4,953 of record CBDFHI010000001.1, on the reverse strand, counting down.
TCTTTGTCCTGCCGGAGGACTATATAAGCGCCGGCAAAGTTGAGTGGCTGCACAAGGGATCGGAGGGAATATTTGACGACCGGGCCGAAGAGGCAATCATCAGGGAGCTTCTGCGCGCAGCCCTCATATCCGGTAGGCTCTCGCTCCAAGCTGAGAGGCGGTTCTTGGACACACCGACCATCGTGTCTCGCGCCGTTCAGGCGGACGGGACCATACTGGAGGGCGAAGATAACGGCACAGAGGAAAATGCCTCCCAGCTTGTCTCCTACGCCTTCGCGATGGTAATGACCGTCGCGATCCTGTTTGGCAGTGGGCTGCTCCTGGAGAGCGTCTCCGATGAGAAAGAGAACCGGATGGTGGAGATCATCCTCACGTCCGTGTCTCCACTGGGCTTGATGGCAGGCAAGGTGCTGGCGCAGGGAGCGCTGGCCCTGGCGCAGGTGGTCCTGTGGGTGGGCTCGCTGGCGATCATCGGGCCGCGGATATTCGACCAGCTGCCGGAGGTCAGCGATCTGTCCATAGAGGCGGGTCAACTCGTATGGCTGCTGCTCTTCTTCCTGGCGGGTTACTTTGTGGTAGCCGTAGTTATGGCCGGAATGGGGGCAATGACCTCCTCATACACCCAGAGCTCCCAGCTGTCCGCCCTGGTGATCGTCCCGGTCATACTGCCGATTGCGGCTCCCCAGTTCATTCTCGAAAGCCCGGACGGGGCGCTGGCCCGCGTCCTGTCATTCATCCCAGTCACCGCGCCCACGACCGTTGTGATGAGGATGGGCCAGACCGACCTGTCCATCTTGGAGCTACTTGCGAGCCTGACGGTCGTCCTTCTCAGCGGCGTCCTGCTTCTCTACGTCTCCGCGCGCATATTCCGCGCCGGGATACTCCTGTACGGACAACGCATGACCATCCACGGCGTGCTCAGGGCGCTGCGGCAGCGGTAGGGGGCTGAACGGTCGGGCTACGTGGCTGGGACACCAGATCTCGCGTCATCTCTTCACCTTTGCTTTGGAAACATGTTATGTTCCAGGGGAGTTACCAGTTGGATAGGATGTGGTCGGCGATTCTAATTGCGGTAGGCGCTCCGACGGGGTTACTGGCGCCGAAGAATAGTTCGAACATAGTGGATTCTCTTGAATTCTTGAATATCTTCCGAGTAGGCGCGACTCTTGCGAATACAGAATCGAGCCGTCCCCTGTAGAGGTCTGCTATTCTCCCGCTTCCGGGCGGTCTTGTTTGGTTTGGATCCTCCCCAAAGAGTGAAAGCTGTGGTGATTGGCTGTATAGGCCTTGCCAGTGATCTCTACCTCCAAATATCCTGTCTAGGCGAGCGGCAAGGGCCGGAGTAGGCTCGTTGTTCCTAGCCATCATCCGTGTGACTGCCATTAGTGGGAAAAGTATCCAGCAGTCGATCTTTCTGGAATGTGCAATTGCCTCAACCGTGCTCCAAGCCACTTGTGTTGCATATGGGTCTAGGAATACTACGGCACGGTCGAAATCCGCTAGGCTGTCACAGAAACTGGGTAATACTTTGTTGGCGTCATCATTGAAGATTTCTATTCCATGATCCGGGAATTCGACCTTTAGAGATCTGAGCGAAATGATATTAGAGGGATCCGTTTCAATGAAGACGAACCGGTCAAAGGCTTTATCTTGTATCTCAAGCGCTATTCTCGGAGAGCCTTGGCGCAACGCTTGGAAATCTCCGTAGTCTTCCGAGAGGTATCCTGACCTAGGATTAGTATCAGAGGCTAGTAGAGTGCAGCTACCGCTTCAGCACACTCCTTTGGCGACCTGCCTTTCAACGAGCTGTGGGGTCTGACCTCATTGTAGTCCCGCCGCCAGCTCTCTATGACCTCCTTGGCATGTTTTATGCCCATGAACCAGTTGATATTCAGACATTCGTCACGCAGCCGTCCGTTGAAGCTCTCGGCGAAGGCGTTCTCCACCGGCTTGCCGGGACGTATGAAGTTTAGCTTGACGCCCCTATGGTACGCCCATTCATCCATGGCCTTGCCTGCGAACTCAGGACCGTTATCCACGGTAATGACTTCAGGCAGCCCTCTTGTCTCCGCCAGCCTCTCCAGGACGCCGACTACTCTGACGCCGCCCAGGGAGGTATCCACCTCAATGGCAGGACACTCCCGCGAGTAGTCATCCACGATCGTCAAAGCTCGGAAGCGTCGCCCCGTGACGGTGATGTCACTAACGAAGTCCATGGACCACTTCTGGTTAGGCCGTTCGGGAGCAGGAATGATCACCCTGGCTCCTGCCGCGCCCTTACGACGCCTCTTTTTCCGTAGGCCGAGCCCCTCCTCCCTGTAGATACGCTCGGTCCGCTTGTGGTTGACTACCAATCCTTCCCTCTTGAGCATGATGTGCAGCCTGGGACTGCCAAACCGCTTCCTCTCCCCAGCCAGCTCACGCATCCTAGTGCGCAGTATCATCATTACCCGGCTCCCCCTCATAGCGATAGACCGACGGTGATACACCGGTCAGCAGACAGGCCCTCCTCTCGCTCAGCCCAAGACCCTCCATGGCATATGACGCCGCTATTCTCCTCGCCTTGGGCTTCAAAGTTTTTTGACAGCAACTCCTTCAGCGCCCAGTTGTCCAACGCCTGATCGGCCACAATCTGCTTGAGCCGCCGGTTCTCATCCTCCAGAGACTTGAGCCTCTTGAGCTCGCTTACCGTCAGGCCTGCGTACTTGGCCTTCCAGTTGTAGAAGGTGGCGTCGCTCATGCCATGCTTACGGCACAGGTCGGCTGTCTTCGCCCCGCCTCAGCCTCGTTCAGTATGATCTGTTCCTCTGTGTACCTCTTCCTAACCATGAGGTGCTCTATTCTAACGAGTACTCTATGCTGTTTTAGGGGGTAAGGTCACGCCACCTCCCGCAAAAGCGTCAACGTATATCAGCCACCGACGATTACCCATTGAAGGGCCCCGCAGTCCATCTGCCAGGGACTCAGGTCAACCGGCTCCAAGAGTGGCAGGCTCCTCACCCAGTCCATCTCCATGGGTCGAGCATCGGCAGATCCAGCAAAACGTATGGGCGCCGGAAGGCGCGACAACACGGTCAGCCTCGGCGCATATTTCTGGCTTTCGACTGATGTGCCTATCCATACGTTAGGAGGCCAGCCCTCCGGAAACTGTTGCTCATACCTCTTCCACCACGCGACGGCTCGCCCGGGTCTCTTGGTCAGTACCTGGAATACATGGCCTCTTTCGCGCGCGGCCTCCCGCATTACTGAGAACATCTCGTACACGAAATCGAACGGGACATGCGGGTGAAATACGTCCGACATGCTGTTGACGAAGACATACCTGGGTTTCTTCCATAGTAGAGGCGCGCCCAGTCTTTCCGGCATAAGACGGACCTCTTCCGGGGCTGTCTCGTAGCCTTTGACAGCCATAGCTCTGAGTCGTGGGTAAAGCGCGAACATGTAGCAGTTATCGCAGCCTGGAGACACGCGAGTGCAGCCTGTCACTGGATTCCAAGTCTCGTCCGTCCATTCAATAGCTGAAGGCATGGCCATCTATCCTACCAGGAATGTACATATGTTCTATCATTTTCCCAAAGGTGTCAAGAGCGCCTATCTCAGTCCTAAACTCTCAAGAGCCTCCGTATAGTACCACATCAGGTGGAAGCGCCTCGCGCGCCTTCTATGCCCGCACGCAGTTTGTTGTCAGGATACTGGGCATAACCTGAGCCTACCACGCGCGGCAACCCCTACTCCCCTGCCCCGTCTACGGCGGCGGGGGCAGCCCCTCGGTTGGCGTGAGCCGGCCTCCCCGCTTTTGCTGTATTATATGCTCGCTTGGTGGAGGCTGGCGCACGAGATACAAGAGGCGCAGCGCAATCTTGCTGCCGATGGCCCACGGCGTTCTTCTGCTACGCATTGCGGCGGGATACAGCAACGACGTCGGCGAGGGTTCGGGCTAGAAGAGGGAGATCAGTGGAAACTCAACCTCACTGGGAGAATGGACAGCAGGTCCTTCAACAGGACCTATGGCTCGGCAACCTACTAACCTCACGTCCTGTTACTGTTGTAGAAGATAGCCCGAATCTACTTGCCCTTTACACTCACCCCAAGTCGCCGTATCGCTCCGCCACGATATTGAATCGCGCAGCTATGCCCCTGCTAGAGCGCGTAGGGATAATGATGTCGGGCGAACTCCCACCGTTGGAGGAAAGAGTGTCAGGAGACCGTCATGTACTAACACTGACTGCGCCTAACGCCGCGCATTCAGTGTGGCTCTTCTGGACCCGAGAGTGGCAATTTCAGTTTTGGTATGTGAATTTACAGGCGCCTATCAAAAGGATACCTCGCGGAATTCTAGTCCAGGACCAAGTCCTCGACATCGTTGTAAATCCCGACCTGACCTGGAGGTGGAAGGATGAAGACGAGTTTCGAGCGCTCCGGCAGCATGGATTCTTTACCGGCGAGCAGGCTGCATCGATAAGAGCCCAGGGAGAGAGGATGGTAGTGGAAAACCAGCGTAATGCTCCACCATTCTGCGACGGTTGGGAGACTTGGAGAGCCGATACGAACTGGCTGGTCCCTCAAATCCCTGAGGGATGGGAGGCGCTCTCTTAAGGGTACAGCTTGGCAAATGCGTGTTCTACACAATTTATACCATTTGTTGCGAGAGAATGCCGCCTATTGACTTGTCACGCTTGGATGGCTAGAATTAGGGGTAAAGTATTGGGGTGGTCTGCCATCACTAACGAGGTGAAAAATTATGCCTCTGACTATTACCGTTTCCGAGAAAGCTGCCAACAAGGCTAGGGAGTTCGCCAAGAAGGATGCTCAGGAGGAGTTTGGGCTGCGCGTGGGTGTCAAAGGCGGCGGCTGCTCCGGGCTGACCTACACCCTGTCCATAGACACGGATGCCAGGCCGGAGGACAAGGTGATAGATGAGAACGGCGTCAAGCTGTTCGTGGACAAGAAGAG